>JBFDTN010000002.1 GCA_040719455.1 Streptococcus pneumoniae
GGCGAATTGTCAAATTAAGTGCACATTTATCCCATAAAAAACTTCATAAGGTGTTTTCCAGTTTAGACATTTTCGTGGTCTGTTATTTAATTTATCTTCCCATTCCTGAATGATTAAGTGTTCTACCTCTGTTAAGTCACTTCCTTTTGGAAAATACTCTCGCAATAAGCCATTTGTATTCTCGTTTGTTCCTCGTTGCCAAGGAGCATGAGGATCAGGAAAATAGACTTCGACATTTAGTTTCTTGGTGAGTTCAGGATGTCCTGAGAATTCCTTACCTCTATCAGGAGTCACTGTTTCTTTTGGTAGGGACTCTAACATATTTACCATGGCTTCTATAACCAATTTACTTTTCTTGACAGCTACTTTCTGAATTTTGAGGAAGCGGGAATGCCTATCAGTGAGTGTTACTAGGCAAGCTTTTCCAGTCTTTCCAGCAACAGTATCGGCTTCCCAATGACCTCTTCTCGAGCGTTCATTAGCTGCTATTGGCCTCTCATGAATGGTATGAGAAATAGGAATTTTTCCTCGCTTTTCCACATGGGATTGTGTATGGCGTGTTTTACGATGGTGACGAAGTTTGCGAACAACCCCACGAGCACCATGTGAAAGAGGCGTGTCGTCAAAGTGACCGCGATAGATAGCTCTATAAATGGTTTGATAACTAATGACGGGTTTTCTCGTTTTCTATGTATCGCCCCTCAATTTCTTCTGGCGACCATTGACACTCAAGAAAAAGATGCTTGACGGTCTGACTGAGTTCAGTGTCTATTTCTAATTTCCTTTTTCGCCCACAATGCGATTTAGCGAGATGATAAGCTGTTTGTGCCCTACTAGGCGAATAGTTGCCTTGTTTTGAATGACGTTTTAATTCACGGCTAATACTTGAGGGGTGCCGATGTAATAGTCGTGCTATTTGAGAAAAGGTCATCCCTTTAGTACGATAAATCAGAATACTTTCTCGTTCATCTATGGTAAAATGATGGTAGCTCATAAGATTTCCTTTCGTAAGATGTTTGTTCAGTTTTATTTTACTAGAAAAAATCTTATGAGTTTTTATTGTGCACTTATATTGTAAATTCAAG
>JBFDTN010000003.1 GCA_040719455.1 Streptococcus pneumoniae
ATAGCTAAGCGACTACCATATCTCACAGGGGGCAACCCCCAACTACTTCTGCGTTCTAGGGCTTAACTGCTGTGTTCGGCATGGGTACAGGTGTATCTCCTAGGCTATCGTCACTTAACTATTCTGAGTATTTCCACACTCAAAATTGAATATCTTATCAAATCCTCTCCAAGAACTAAACCACGCTATGTTCTCGTTGAATCTTACTTATTTTGGATAAGTCCTCGAGCTATGGTATTAGTCCGCTTCATTGCTCACACAACTTCCACTCCTAACCTATCTACCTGATCTTCTCTCAGGGCTCTTACTAACTTAACGTTATGGGAAATCTCATCTTGAGGTGGGTTTCACACTTAGATGCTTTAGTGTTTATCCCTTCCCTGCATAGCTACCCAGCGATGCCTCTCGCGAGACAACTGGTACACCAGCGGTAAGTCCACTCTGGTCCTTTCGTTCTAGGAGCAGACTCTCAAATTTCCTACGCCCGCGACGGATAGGGACCGAACTGTCTCACGCACGTTCTGAACCCAGCTCGCGTGCCGCTTTAATGGGCGAACAGCCCAACCCTTGGGACCGACTACAGCCCCAGGATGCGACGAGCCGACATCGAGGTGCCGAACCTCCCCGTCGATGTGAACTCTTGGGGGAGATAAGCTGTTATCCCCAGGGTAGCTTTTATCCGTTGAGCGATGGCCCTTCCATTCGGAACCACCGGATCACTAAGCCCGACTTTCGTCCCTGCTCGAAGTTGTAGCTCTCGCAGTCAAGCTCCCTTATACCTTTACACTCTGCGATTGATTTCCAACCAATCTGAGGGAACCTTTGGGCGCCTCCGTTACCTTTTAGGAGGCGACCGCCCCAGTCAAACTGCCCGTCAGACACTGTCTCCCATAGTGATAAACTATGCGGGTTAGAGTGGCCATAACACAAGGGTAGTATCCCAACAGCGCCTCCTTCGAAACTCGCGTCCCGATCTCTTTGGCTCCTACCTATCCTGTACATGTGGCACAGACACTCAATATCAAACTGCAGTAAAGCTCCATGGGGTCTTTCCGTCCTGTCGCGGGTAACCTGCATCTTCACAGGTACTAAAATTTCACCGAGTCTCTCGTTGAGACAGTGCCCAAATCATTACGCCTTTCGTGCGGGTCGGAACTTACCCGACAAGGAATTTCGCTTCCTTAGGACCGTTATAGTTACGGCCGCCGTTTACTGGGGCTTCAATTCAGATCTTCGCGTTGCCGCTAAACCCTCCTCTTAACCTTCCAGCACCGGGCAGGCGTCACCCCCTATACATCATCTTACGATTTAGCAGAGAGCTGTGTTTTTGATAAACAGTTGCTTGGGCCTATTCACTGCGGCTCAGTATTACTGAGCACCCCTTCTCCCGAAGTTACGGGGTCATTTTGCCGAGTTCCTTAACGAGAGTTCTCTCGCTCACCTGAGGCTACTCGCCTCGACTACCTGTGTCGGTTTGCGGTACGGGTAGAGTGTGATCATCGCTAGAAGCTTTTCTTGGCAGTGTGACATCACTCACTTCGCTACTAATCTTCGCTCCCCATCACAGCTCAACGTTATAGGTATAAGCATTTGACTCATACCACGCCTCACTACTTAGCCAGACACTTCCATTCGTCTGGTTGAGTTAGCCTTCTGCGTCCCTCCATCACTTCATACTCTAGTACAGGAATATCAACCTGTTGGCCATCGGATACACCTTTCGGTCTCTCCTTAGGTCCCGACTAACCCAGGGCGGACGAGCCTTCCCCTGGAAACCTTAGTCTTACGGTGGATGGGATTCTCACCCATCTTTCGCTACTCATACCGGCATTCTCACTTCTATGCGTTCCAGCGCTCCTCACGGTACACCTTCACCACACATAGAACGCTCTCCTACCATTACCTATTAGGTAATCCACAGCTTCGGTAAATTGTTTTAGCCCCGGTACATTTTCGGCGCAGGGTCACTCGACTAGTGAGCTATTACGCACTCTTTGAATGAATAGCTGCTTCTAAGCTAACATCCTAGTTGTCTGTGCAACCCCACATCCTTTTCCACTTAACAATTATTTTGGGACCTTAGCTGGTGGTCTGGGCTGTTTCCCTTTCGACTACGGATCTTAGCACTCGCAGTCTGACTGCCGATTATATCTCGTTGGCATTCGGAGTTTATCTGAGATTGGTAATCCGGGATGGACCCCTCACCCAAACAGTGCTCTACCTCCAAGAGACTTAACATCGACGCTAGCCCTAAAGCTATTTCGGAGAGAACCAGCTATCTCCAAGTTCGTTTGGAATTTCTCCGCTACCCACAAGTCATCCAAGCACTTTTCAACGTGCCCTGGTTCGGTCCTCCAGTGCGTTTTACCGCACCTTCAACCTGCTCATGGGTAGGTCACATGGTTTCGGGTCTATAACATGATCTAAGTCCGCCCTATTCAGACTCGGTTTCCCTACGGCTCCGTCTCTTCAACTTAACCTCGCATCATATCATAACTCGCCGGTTCATTCTACAAAAGGCACGCTCTCACCCATTAACGGGCTCGAACTTGTTGTAGGCACACGGTTTCAGGTTCTATTTCACTCCCCTCCCGGGGTGCTTTTCACCTTTCCCTCACGGTACTGGTTCACTATCGGTCACTAGGGAGTATTTAGGGTTGGGAGATGGTCCTCCCAGATTCCGACGGGATTTCGCGTGTCCCGCCGTACTCAGGATTCTGCTAGGTACAGACTCTGTTTCGAATACGAGGCTCTTACTCTCTTTGGCTCTACTTCCCAGTAGATTCTTCTACAAAATCTGAGTCCACATTGCAGTCCTACAACCCCGAAGAGTAAACTCTTCGGTTTGCCCTCCTGCCGTTTCGCTCGCCGCTACTCAGGCAATCGCTTTTGCTTTCTCTTCCTGCAGCTACTTAGATGTTTCAGTTCACTGCGTCTTCCTTCTCATGACCTTAACAGTCATGGATAACATGCATTACATGTTGGGTTCCCCCATTCGGACACCCCTGGATCATTGCTTACTTACAGCTCCCCAAGGAATTTCGTCGTTAGTCACGTCCTTCTTCGGCTCCTAGTGCCAAGGCATCCACCGTGCGCCCTTATTAACTTAACCTTATTTAACCTAATTCTTTCAAATTAGAAAACTCATTAATTCACAGCGTTTTCGGTTTATTTTCTTGTTACTATTTGATATAGATATTCAATTTTCAATGTGCAAATCTCTACAACTCTCTCGAGTTGTATGGAGCCTAGCGGGATCGAACCGCTGACCTCCTGCGTGCAAAGCAGGCGCTCTCCCAGCTGAGCTAAGGCCCCACAAGACCTCTCAAAACTAAACATGACGACCAATATACAGTTCCTTTTTTCCTTAGAAAGGAGGTGATCCAGCCGCACCTTCCGATACGGCTACCTTGTTACGACTTCACCCCAATCATCTATCCCACCTTAGGCGGCTGGCTCCTTACGGTTACCTCACCGACTTCGGGTGTTACAAACTCTCGTGGTGTGACGGGCGGTGTGTACAAGGCCCGGGAACGTATTCACCGCGGCGTGCTGATCCGCGATTACTAGCGATTCCGACTTCATGTAGGCGAGTTGCAGCCTACAATCCGAACTGAGACTGGCTTTAAGAGATTAGCTTGCCGTCACCGACTTGCGACTCGTTGTACCAGCCATTGTAGCACGTGTGTAGCCCAGGTCATAAGGGGCATGATGATTTGACGTCATCCCCACCTTCCTCCGGTTTATTACCGGCAGTCTCGCTAGAGTGCCCAACTGAATGATGGCAACTAACAATAAGGGTTGCGCTCGTTGCGGGACTTAACCCAACATCTCACGACACGAGCTGACGACAACCATGCACCACCTGTCACCAGTGTTCCGAAGAAAAATCCTATCTCTAGGACGGTCACTGGGATGTCAAGACCTGGTAAGGTTCTTCGCGTTGCTTCGAATTAAACCACATGCTCCACCGCTTGTGCGGGCCCCCGTCAATTCCTTTGAGTTTCAACCTTGCGGTCGTACTCCCCAGGCGGAGTGCTTAATGCGTTAGCTGCGGCACTGAGTCCCGGAAAGGACCCAACACCTAGCACTCATCGTTTACGGCGTGGACTACCAGGGTATCTAATCCTGTTCGCTCCCCACGCTTTCGAAGCCTCAGCGTCAGTTACAGACCAGAGAGCCGCTTTCGCCACCGGTGTTCCTCCATATATCTACGCATTTCACCGCTACACATGGAATTCCACTCTCCCCTTCTGCACTCAAGTTAAACAGTTTCCAAAGCGTACTATGGTTAAGCCACAGCCTTTAACTTCAGACTTATCTAACCGCCTGCGCTCGCTTTACGCCCAATAAATCCGGACAACGCTCGGGACCTACGTATTACCGCGGCTGCTGGCACGTAGTTAGCCGTCCCTTTCTGGTAAGATACCGTCACTTAGCAGATTTTCCACTCCCACTAACATTCTTCTCTTACAACAGAGCTTTACGATCCGAAAACCTTCTTCACTCACGCGGCGTTGCTCGGTCAGGGTTGCCCCCATTGCCGAAGATTCCCTACTGCTGCCTCCCGTAGGAGTCTGGGCCGTGTCTCAGTCCCAGTGTGGCCGATCACCCTCTCAGGTCGGCTATGTATCGTCGCCTTGGTGAGCCGTTACCCCACCAACTAGCTAATACAACGCAGGTCCATCTGGTAGTGGTGCAATTGCACCTTTCAAATGCTTACCATGCAGTAAGCACTGTTATGCGGTATTAGCTATCGTTTCCAATAGTTATCCCCCGCTACCAGGCAGGTTACCTACGCGTTACTCACCCGTTCGCAACTCCTCCGCTCGGTGCAAGCACCAGAGCTTCAGCGTTCTACTTGCATGTATTAGGCACGCCGCCAGCGTTCGTCCTGAGCCAGGATCAAACTCTCATATAAAGTTTGAGCTCTCACTCACTTCTGTCTCGCTGACAGATTTATTGTTTCTTGTGTTTGACTGACTGAGTCTCCTCAGTCGCCCTGCACATTGGTTCGTCTTGTTCAGTTTTCAAAGGTCTTTGTCGCTCTCTCGCGACAACTATCTTAGTATATCACCTATCCATTTCTTTGTCAACACTTTTTTTCGTTTTTTTTGATTTTTTTATTACTTTTTTTAATCCTTTTTTGATTGATAAGGTGTTTTTCTCTATTTTAAAATATTTTCTATACCCTCCCTCTTCTGAACTTTTTTTACTTATTTCCAAGATTTTTTCTACATGGACTTGATAACTCTCATAATCCATCCGTAAATGAAGTCCGCTTTTGTAATAATAGCCAAGATAGCTCCCTTTATGTCTCTTATATGTGTTCATACTTTCTCCTTTTTCTCTATGTTCCTGTTCTTTTTAGTTTTTGTATTGTAGATACGCTCTATAGTGAGGGTGCTTTTACTCCCAGTCTCTTAAATGGGTGCGTAAGTCTCGTAAGAGTTTGCGGCGTCCTTTAAATCGTTCATCGGCGAGTAAGCGGTCGTACTGCTCTTGTAAGTCTGGGGTGAGTCCTGAGCGATAACGGCTGAGTTGGTCTTTTAGTAGATAGGCTTCATCAGGGAGTAAGCCTCCTGTATGTAATCTATGTCCTACTTCACTTACTTCTTCATACGACATTCTATCTAATCTCCTTTTCTGGCTTTCTTGTTTCCGAATCACATCTAAGACATGATTGCGGAACTTGGTCTTATAATACACATACAATCTACTGTCTTCCAAGTCTGGGTGTTGACTCAATAATTGATACAGGACTAGCATTCCTTCTTGGTCCCAATCATCTAACTCCCATAGATGGACATAGTAATCCTTTCTACATCTCATGACGATACCTCGTACTTTTCTATAAACCTTCCCGAAGTCCTCCATAACATTCTTCCTCCTTTCCTCTCTGTATATAGTCTAGCAGAGAAAAAATCACATAGGAGCAAATCCGCTATTTTGGTATTACATACAGCCAAATAGAATACAATTAGAAATAATATTTCCTGTTTCGGCGTAATTCGTGACTTTTGAGAAGAAAAAGAGGTTGGGCCAAGATACTGCCCCCATAAGTGAGACGAAAGAAAAACACTCCATGAATTCTACTATAATAGAATTAGGAGTGTTTTCTTATGGTCAAAAAAGCATATTCACTAGACATAAAACTAGCTTGTATCGAAATGAAAAAAGCAGGTAAATCCAACAAGGTTATCATGGAAACCCTAGGGATAAAGAATGATAGTCAAATTTACACATGGTGGAAATGGTATCAAAACAATGAACTTCACCGCTTCTACCAACCTGTCGGAAAACAATATACTTACGGTAAAGGGATGACAGAATTATCTGAGGTTGAACAATTAAGATTAGAGGTAAAGCTGCTAAAAAGTATCGCAGCTTGATAAGGAAATCGATAAAATAGCCCTTATCAAGCTTGTAGAAGACTATAAAGCTGACTATCCAATCCCGATGATTTTGGCTTGTTTTGGTGTGGCAAGATCTACCGACTATCGCTGGAAATCTGAGCCAGCAACGGTAAAAACGATGGATGATGTCACTGAGAAGATTGAGATATTATGCCTTGAAAATGGCTATATTTATGGTTATCGAACCATTACACGGCTTTTAAAAAGCAGATATGGTTTGACAGTGAATCACAAAAAGGTTTATCGTATCATGAAACAAAATGGTTGGCTTTGCCGTGTCAAAACAAAGAAGGTCCCAAAACTTGGCAAACCTTACTATGTCACTGAAAATAAGCTCAGTAGGGACTTCCAAGCCAAACAACCCCTTCAAAGATTGGTAACAGACATCACCTATCTCTATTTCGGAAACTGTAAACTTTATCTCTCGTCCATTATGGATTTGTATAACCGAGAGATTGTAGCTTATACAATTTCAGATAGTCAGGACACAGACTTTGTTTTAGATACGTTAAATCAGTTGGATTTACCGAAAGGAACACTCTTACATAGTGACCAAGGTTCAGTCTATACCTCTAAAGCTTATTATCAGACATGCACAGAAAAAGGCATTATCCGCTCCATGTCCCGAAAAGGAACACCCGCAGATAACGCCTGTATTGAATGGTTTCATTCCGTCCTAAAGTCTGAAACCTTCTATCTCCATAACTGGAGAAACCTAACTAAAGATAGTATAACAGATATTGTCAAAAATTACATCATATTTTATAATGAAACGAGAATTCAACGGAAATTAAAAGACCTATCCCCTATAGAATATAGGAAACAGGTCTCAAAATAGTGTTTTTCTTAGGTCTCATTATTGGGGTGCAGTGCC